>NZ_JBFRIY010000040.1:2261-2542 GCF_041468565.1 Shewanella sp. 10N.286.54.B9 | reverse complement strand
TGCTAGGTGCTAGGTGCTAGCAAAGCAAAAAAACAACATCTAAAGCAAACTGGAGTTTTCTATTGGATTCCTAGCAGGACATAATCCGTCCTAGAAGTGAGCTGGCGAACGTCCTAGTTCCTAGGCCCATCTCAGCTTGCAGATAGGTTTTAGGTAAATGCTAAGACGATTCGAAGCTGACAAAGTCAAAAATGGTAAAGCTGTAACGACCCGCTTACGACTAAACTGGACACCTCGCTTCCGGAGAAATAAAAAGCCTAGCTGACGGCATAAATGCCGAC
>NZ_JBFRIY010000040.1:0-1582 GCF_041468565.1 Shewanella sp. 10N.286.54.B9 | reverse complement strand
GACGGCATAAATGCCGACCTACTTAACAAAGAAGGTTCTAGGTTTTAGCAAGACGGGACAATCTTAGACGTATCAGCTTATAGTACGCGACTACGTCACTACGGAACGCTTCGCTTACGGTAAAAACCAGAAAAGAGAAAAGCGACGGCATAAATGCCGACCTACTTAAAAAGAAGGTTCTAGACTATAGGCTCGAGTATTAGTGGTGCTAGGTTCTGCATGATAACCCATGCACAAATGCATACTCTTAGCTTTGTTCCTAGAAGCGTAGTTCCCTAGTATCTACCAGGCGAAAGGCCACTCACGAAGCGCAGCGCTCTCGCACCTACCAGGCCAACGCCGCCCTAGAAGCGCAGCGTCTTAATCTAAAAGTAAGTGATCTCTTTAACCCGTTGCGAACGGTTTTGCTGCTGATAAAGAGCCCACACCTGTTCAAAGTCCAATTCCAGCTCAGTAACATAATGCTCACCAGCAGGGTATACCTTAACCACTCGTGCACCTCGGATCACCCCAGAAACTGACGCGTTAATCTCGTCGCTCGATAACATCCAATCACGTACCTGGCTCGACGCCGCTAAGTGCTGGCCATAGACCTGCTCAGCTAGTTCCCGATAAGCGGCAATTTTTGAGGCTTGCATCGCCATTAGTACCCGCTGCGCGGGATCATCCGACGGTTGACTGGCTAATGTCGCATAGCCTATCGCGGTTAATGTCGGAAAGGACTCAGGCGCTTCAGTTTCATATTGCACATAACGATCTTGCGCTGAGCAACCCGCTAATAAGGCGGTAATGGTTAGCGTTGCAGAGAGAAAAATGGCTTTCATTTACTTAGCTCCTCCAAGCATGACCGCATTCTGTCCGGTCGTATCAGAGCGATACAATAAGCCATTTTCTGACACGACTTTCTCTGAAGGGGTTAACATATCCGGCATAGCAGTAATTGGCACAAAGCTTTGAGCCACAGATACCACTCGGTTATTACTGACATCTACAATACGGCTATAAACAACCACCCCCTCTTTGCTCGGGCTCATTGTCGATACAACCACATGCCTGACATCAATATCGGTGGGCAATTGCTGCCAATCGCGAGTAAGGATAAAGTCCCCCTCCTCGGTGACACGCAGTGTTTCTGCTACGTTCATGTCTACCAAGTTAAACTGGTGGTCATGTAATGCCGTAATCAGCCCCTGTTGGTATTGCAACCCAAATTCATTAGTGCTCGCGAGATCACTTAACATTACCGGTGTTGCCACCAGTAATGGCTGAGTTGATTTTAAGCTGTCGTTTTGTCTGACTAATTCATTAACCATCTGTTGTGCCAAATGGTTAATTGATGACAAATGTGGCAAACCTTTGCCGCTCGAGAGCGTTTGCTCTTGTGGCGTCTCAGTCGCCGTCATCGCACAGCCATAAAGCATCAACAGTGACAGTAAGATTATTGTCTTATACATCATGATATTCCTTTCTTTCAAAACTCATATTGGCTCAAAAGAATATGATTCTCTAATGCTGTTATCGGCATAAAGCTGAAGAACTTTACGGCTAAATGTATTGTTAAAGACTAGGGGCTGTTGATCTT
>NZ_JBFRIY010000039.1:0-26093 GCF_041468565.1 Shewanella sp. 10N.286.54.B9 | reverse complement strand
CTTATCTCAGGACGGGACAATGTTTGAGTAAAAAAAGCCAAGCAGTTGCTTGGCTTTTTTTTGACTTTTTATCTGCATATTTCCAACTACATAAGCTCTTTTCACTCAATATTCATTTTTCCACACTGGCAAACGTCATATTCCTCTGCTTGAATTAAAGGCCCTAGGGAAATAGTGGGTCCTAACATGGTTTGTTTTAAGTATGATCTCAACCAAGAAAATATTGAATTACAAGCGAGTAATTGGTGTGGCTTGGAGCAAGCTTATGTCAACGGCAAACGGGTCTCTAGAAAATTAAACTTCGGCCATAATAGCGAACATCAAGTCGTGCTTCGAGATGGTAAACCTGCAAGGCTGCATCTCTTTCTTGATCCTGCCACCGAACAGCTCATATGTAGGATCTATAAACAAAATAATTTGGTCGCAAGTTTAAAGCAAGGTAAAAGAGAGTTATATCGAAGTCGGCTAATGAGCCAGCAGAGCATTTTAGCTTTAGGGTTATTGGCAGTATTTCTACTTATGGTTAGCTAGTAAAAACTGCCAATCAACGCTATCGAGTCACAATCAACAAAGCTCAATCTCATTAGATGTAACGCAAATCAACTGGCTTGCTTGATAATTGCCGCTGCCAGCCGTCACTGTTGTAATCGATAGCTTTTGCTTATCGTCACCATTCTCAATTAAAACAGCCTTCACTATGGTGCCGTCACGGGGAAAATTAACAGCAGCAACAAAATCACCTACGTTAAGATCTTTATAAAGCTTAACGCTAATGCTACCAATAGAGCGAGGCTCTAAACGCCCCTCTTCCACGACTAAGGTTGCCCCATTAGCCAGCGCTATTGATTGAATAAACCCAGCGCTTTGACTGACTTGCTCGGCGGATTTAACTGCAGGCTTTGTTTTCGACTTATTAATATTGACTGAACAAGCTGTGACGGTGATAGCGACAATGACAGCGACGCAAATACGGTGCATAGTAATTCCTTTTAAAAAGAGTCGCCAATCGGCAAAACTCAGACTTGCGATTAGGACTAATCTGAGAAGCGGTTAATTTTATTGATTAAGGCTAAGAATTCGGCTTGCTCTTCAACAGTTAGATTTTCCAAAAACATCTCGTTGACCCGCTCAGCCTCACGAATAAGGTCTTGCTCTAACGCTTTACCATTATTGGTAAGGTATATATTGAATGCGCGGCGGTTATCGAGATCTTGTTGACGGCTAATGAGTTGCTGCTGTTGCAGTTGATCCAACAATCTGGTCATGGTGTAGTTAGCAACATCACAACGCTTTGACAGCTCAGTTTGAGTCACACCCTCTTCCTGCCAAAGCGAAAACAGCACAGGCCAAAGTTTAATGTCCAGATCATAGCGTTTAAGCCTCTGATCTAACGCATTTTGTAGGTCAACATTTAGATGGGAGACCAAGTAACTTAAACTTTCAAATCGATTCAATCAGCACCTCCTAAGCAGCTTAGCGGTTCATTTAATCTTATCACCTACGCTAAAAGAAACTAGCCTTAGCGATAGCTAATTGTTGATTATCAATCAAAAAGCTTATAAATCATAATCTTGAAATGGTTAATTCGCGTTCATGCTCAAGCAACCATTTTAGGCTATGAATTCATTTATAAATCGATAGAAACTGGCTCGGTTTAACTTAGCAACAAGCCCCCTTTCTAACTGCAGCGTAATTTTGTCGTCCGTTACAGTAAAACCATCAAAACTTGCAAGCTCATGCTCAGTGCCAATACTTGATATAACTTCAAAAGTACCCGCTTGCTTTGCATCATAATCAACGATAACGAGCGCTTCAGTCTCGACATTAACCTTTAGTTTTTCCACCGGAGTGATCAGATAGTATCCGCCTTCAACCCTATGCAAAATACTGGCAAACAGTTTACTAAACTTAAGCGGTAATTGACCAGCACGATAGTACCAATCACCGTTGTCGGTTATCTCGAAAATCGCAGTCGCATCACATAATGGAACCCCTGCGTTCAGCGTTTTGAGTGCTTCCGTCGCGGTTGTTTTTTCTGAGGTCATGAAAAAGAGTCCTCTTTAATTAGTGACAAATTTAAAGACAAAAAAACTAGCCTGTGGCTAGTTTTTTTGTCTGTCAGCTAGAGTAAGTTTAGCAAGGCTTCTATCGGATGCTTAGGTTTAAAACCACTGAAGCGTTTTACCTGACTTCGACACGAGTAACCTGAGATCAGCACTTGTGAAGAGGGTAACTTTGCCAGGGTTTGCTCCCAAGACATCGCATAAAGCGTTTTAGAGCGCTCAAGGTTTTCTGCCTCATGGCCATAGGTTCCTGCCATACCGCAGCAACCAAGGCTGACCGTATTAAGCTTAGCGCCAAAGTGCTCAAAAATACTGTGCCATTCTTTAGCTGTATTTGGTTTAGCCGTTGACTCAGTGCAGTGACTAAACCAAGTAAACTCATTGGCGTCGGTGACACTGTCTGTAGTTTCAGGCTTAGGCCGTTTCTCAATCACATCAAGCAACCATTCATTAGCTAGCTGCACATGGAAGTCGCCTCTCGCGCCGCCAAGTACTTCTGCATATTCGTCGCGATAGCAAAGCACTAACGCGGGATCGATACCGACCATCGGCATATCTAGCTCTGCGATTTCATTTAAGAAATCCGCAGTTGATTTGGCAGTCCGCGCAAATTTATCTAAAAAGCCCTTAATATGGATTGGCTTACCGTTAGGCTTAAACGGTAACAAAATAGGCTTAAGACCGAGTTTCTCAATAAGCTTTATAAAGTGCAGTACAGTGCCCGCTTCGTAAAAAGTATTGAAAGGGTCTTGCACAACGAGCACGTAATCATGGCGCTCAGAAGCTGGTATTTGCTTTATCGCCGCTAGATCATAGCCGCGACTAGCATGGCCTTCTAAACGTTGCTTTAAAGTCGGTACAGACAGTGCAGGTGAATCGACATAACCGAGCGACTTTTTAATCACCCACTTACTCAAGCTATTTTGTGAAACGGCATTAACCAGCTTTGGCGCCGATGCCATTAATGGCAGTGAGTCTTCGATTCCTGCAACTAAATAATCTTTAGCAGGACGCAAGTACCGCTGGTAATAAATATCAAAGAATTGTGCTCTAAACTTAGGCACATCGACTTTGACCGGGCACTGGCTTGAACATGCTTTACACGCTAAGCAGCCTTTAAGCGACTCCATCACTTCATGGGAGTAGTCGTACTCTTTATCTATTTTTAAGCTATTTTGCGCTCTTTGAAGCCAACCTAATGGCTTAGCACGGGCCAGCTCATTAACATCAATGCCTTCAGCTTCTAATAAACGTAGCCACTCACGCATTAATCCTGCACGTCCTTTAGGAGATTGAACTCTATCTCCGGTCACTTTAAAAGATGGGCACATCGGTGAGTAATGGCTGTAATTAAAACACAGGCCGTTACCATTACAATTCATCACATCAGGAAAGGCATCACGCGTTTTAATCGGTATTTGTCTATCGAAGCTACCACGCTTTACGCTATCAACGTTATAGAGCATCGGCCCGCTATTCTTAGGCGCTACCAGTTTACCGGGATTAAGCTTATTGTGCGGATCAAACAGCCCCTTAACCTCTTCAAGCAAACCATATAAATGCTCTCCAAAAACCGCAGGGCCGTATTCGCCGCGGACACCTTTACCATGCTCGCCCCACATCAATCCGCCATATTTGAGGGTTAAGTCTGCCACTTGATCTGAAATCGTCTTGAGCAATTTTTCGTCTTCAACATCGCACATATCAAGCGCTGGACGCACGTGTAATACACCTGCATCCACATGACCAAACATGCCATATTGCAGCTCATGGCTATCTAGCAGGGCTCTAAACTCAATAATAAAATCGGCCAGCTTCTCTGGTGGCACCGCAGTGTCTTCAGCAAATGCCAGCGGTTTACGTGTGCCTTTTGCGGCACCTAAAAGACCAACCGCCTTTTTACGCATTGCATATATGGTGTTAATGCTATTTCTGTCAGAGGTGATTTGATAGCCTAACAGCCCCGCCTCCCCCTGTTCCAGTTGCTCAGTCAGCATGGTTTCAAGCAGGCTGAGTCTAGCTTCTACATCCGCTTGTTCACCGGCAAACTCAACCATATTAAGTCCGTCGATCTCTTTACCCGGCACATCGGTGATGAGTGATGACACTGAGTGCCAAATAATGTCCTCTTTGGCAAGGTTAAGCACCTTTGAATCGACAGTTTCTACCACCGTGGCTTTGGTTTTTACAAGATCTGGCGCATGACGCAACGCCGACTCAAACGAATCATACTTAATATTGACCATCATCCGGCAGGTTGGTAGCGGGGTAATGTTAAGCTTGGCTTCGGTAATCACCGCCAAGGTGCCTTCGGAGCCTGTCAATATTCGCGAAAGATCAAAATGCTGTAGCTGTTCATCCCAAACATTTTTAAGATCGTAGCCAGTCAAAAAACGGTTCAATTTGGGAAAACGTTGATCTATCTGCTCACGGTTGTCTTTGCATATTTTGGCAACCGTTGTCAGTAACTGTTGACCGAGCTCATTGTCAGTAATCCCACTCACATCATCGAGTTCTGCCTGTGTAACAGGCTTAGTTTCAAGCTCACTGCCATCAAAGAGTATGCTGGTTAAGCCCAACACGTGATCTGAGGTTTTACCGTAAACTAATGATCCAGCGCCAGAAGCGTCAGTGTTAATCATTCCACCTAAAGTGGCACGATTTGACGTTGATAAGTCTGGGCTAAAGAAAAAACCATGGGGGCGTAAAGCATCATTTAGCGCGTCTTTCACTACACCAGCTTGTACTTTGACCCACCCTTCGGCCGCATTCACTTCTAAAACCTGATTCATGTAGCGCGACATATCAACAATAATGCCATGGGTTAAAGACTGCCCATTGGTGCCTGTACCGCCGCCTCTTGCACTAAAGACCACTTTGTTAAACTCTGGTTGATTGGCAAGTGTTAACGCAACTTGTACATCATCAGCGGTCTTAGGATAGATCACTGCTTGCGGCAAGAACTGATAGACCGAGTTATCGGTGGCTTGAGCTAATCGAGCACTATAGCGAGTATCGATATCGCCACTAAATTGACCATCCTCTAAGGTTGATAGAAAGGAAAGGTAAACAGGTTCAAGCGTTTGTTGGTGTGATAACTTCGGTAACATGGCGGCTTCTGTCAATTATTATTCTTAAGTTTATGCCGAACATTATAAACAAAAAAAAGCCGCTAAAAAGCGGCTTTTTTAATGTTTTTAACGAATTGTTAAATCACGCAGATTTAACATCCCATTTTTACTGGCTTACGTTAGCCATGTGCTTCAGCTAGGTATAGCCAAGTATCAATTACAGTATCTGGGTTTAGCGATACGGTATCGATGCCTTGTTCAACTAACCAAGCGGCGAAGTCATTGTGATCTGATGGACCTTGACCACAAATACCAACGTATGCGCCTTTTGCTTTAGCCGCTTTAATTGCCATGGCAAGTAGCGCTTTAACCGCATCGTTTCGCTCATCGAACAGGTGGCTGATAATACCTGAATCACGATCTAGACCAAGTGTTAGCTGGGTTAAGTCATTTGAACCGATAGAGAAACCATCGAAATGCTCAAGGAACTGGTCAGCAAGCAATGCGTTTGATGGAAGCTCACACATCATAATAACGCGTAGGCCATCTTTACCGCGCTCAAGACCTTCCTCTTTAAGCAACTGAATGACTTGCTCAGCTTCGCTCACTGTGCGTACAAATGGAATCATGATCTCAACGTTCTTAAGACCCATATCATTACGTACACGCTTGATTGCTTCACACTCTAGCGCAAAACAATCACGGAACGATTCAGAGATATAACGGCTAGCTCCACGGAAGCCCAGCATTGGGTTTTCTTCCTCTGGCTCATAACGGTCACCACCAACAAGGTTTGCGTATTCGTTTGACTTAAAGTCAGACATACGAACAATCACTTTTTTAGGGTGGAATGCTGAACCGATAGTCGCAATACCTTCAACCAAACGAGCAACATAATACTCAACTGGCGAGTCGTAACCGGCGATCATCTCGTGGATCTCTTCTTGAAGTTCAGCCGTTTGCTGGTTAAATTCAAGTAGTGCCTTTGGATGAATACCGATCATACGGTTAATGATGAACTCAAGACGCGCAAGTCCAACACCTTCGTTTGGCAGACGAGCGAAATCAAATGCTCTGTCAGGGTTACCAACATTCATCATAATCTTCATCGGAAGATCAGGCATTGAATCAACACGTGATGAAATCACTTCGAAATCTTGCAGACCATTGTAGATAAAGCCTGTGTCACCTTCAGCACAAGAAACAGTCACTTCCTGACCATTCTCAATACGTTCAGTTACATCGCCACAACCTACTACTGCTGGAACACCTAATTCACGAGCAATAATAGCTGCGTGACAAGTTCGTCCACCACGGTTAGTAACAATAGCACTTGCGCGCTTCATGATTGGTTCCCAATCAGGGTCTGTCATGTCTGTTACCAGTACATCACCAGGTTGGATCTGGTCCATATCGTCAATTGACTTAAGGACTTTAGCAACACCTTTACCAATCTTGTGTCCGATTGCACGGCCTTCACAAACAACATCACCTTGAGTCTTAAGGTGGTAACGCTCAATAAGCTGTACATCTTCACGAGAACGAACAGTTTCAGGGCGAGCTTGAACAATATACAACTTACCGTCGTTACCGTCTTTTGCCCACTCGATGTCCATTGGACGACCGTAGTGCTTCTCGATAGTCATAGCCTGCTTAGCAAGCTCTTGTACTTCTGCGTCGTTGATTGAGAATTCACGACGCTTATCTGCGGCGATATCTTCAATCTTAACTTGCTTACCGTGGGATTCATCATCTGAATACACCATCTGAATAAGCTTGCTACCAATATTGCGGCGAACAACCGCTTTATGGCCAGCAACTAAACTTGGCTTATGAACATAAAATTCATCAGGGTTAACCGCACCTTGAACAACCATTTCGCCTAGACCGAATGAAGAGGTAATAAATACCACGTCATTGTTACCAGACTCAGTGTCCATAGTGAACATAACACCTGAAGATGCCTTATCAGAGCGCACCATACGCTGAACACCAGCAGAAAGTGCAACGCCTTTATGGTCATACCCTTGGTGAACTCGGTATGAAATAGCTCGGTCGTTAAACAAAGAAGCAAATACATGCTTAGTTGCTACGAGTACCGCTTCATAACCTTTAACGTTTAGGAATGTTTCTTGTTGTCCCGCAAAAGATGCATCCGGCATATCTTCTGCAGTAGCTGAAGAGCGAACCGCAAAAGATGCGTCACTGGTTTCAGCGGCAAGTTTGTCGTAAGACTCACGAACGACTTGCTCAAATTCTGGATGGAACGGGGTATCGATAACCCACTGTCTAATCTGTGCACCTGCTGTAGCGAGTGCATTCACGTCATCTACATCTAGAGTTTCTAGAATCTCGTATATCTTCTGGTTAAGTCCGCTTTGTTCAAGAAATTCATTGAACGCAAAAGACGTTGTCGCAAATCCACCAGGCACTTGAACACCTGCATTTGAAAGATTGCTAATCATCTCACCAAGAGAAGCGTTTTTACCGCCGACCTTGTTGACGTCACCCATGCCTAATTCTTGATACCAGAGTACGTATTGCTGCACAGTTCTAATCTCCGCAAGTATATTTTAGTGTGGCTCTTCACACGAGAGCAGCGGCATTTTACACTCCCCAACAACAAGCGTAAATGTATAATTTTATTTGTAATTTTATTACTACAAGAGGTCAAAATGTTGCGTAAAGTATTTTATATCTCAGATGGGACGGCGATCACAGCGGAAGTGTTTGGCCATGCAGTACTAAGTCAATTTCCCCTTGAATTTGATGCACTTACTATTCCGTTCGTTGAAACAGAAAAAAAAGCTGAAGCCGTTAAGGCTCAAATTAATGATTGTTTTATTACAACAGGTGAGCGACCACTGGTTTTCCATTCTATCGTCAAACCAGAGATTAGAGACATCATCTATAGCAGCGAAGGACTCGATTACGACTTTTTGAACACATTCGTTGCACCTTTAGAGAAGCAATTAGGCATGCCTGCAACGCCAGCTTTACACCGAACTCATGGTAAAACCAACGACAGTTATGAAGCGCGTATAGAAGCAATTAACTACGCAATGGAAAATGATGACGGCCAAACCATGAAGCATATGGACAAAGCTGACCTTATTTTATTGGGTGTATCTCGCTGTGGTAAAACCCCCTCGAGCCTATACCTTTCAATGCAGTTTGGTATAAAGGCAGCAAATTACCCTTTCACCGAAGATGATATGGATAATTTGAAGCTTCCTGAAGCATTGAAGCGCAACAAAGACAAATTGTTTGGCTTAACCATTGATCCCGTTCGTTTGCATGAGATCCGCCAAAGCCGTATGTCGAATAGTCGTTACTCTTCATTGCGCCAATGCAGGACTGAGGTGAAAGAGGTAGAAATGATGTATAAAAGGGAGCGTATTCCGTTTGTAAATACCACCAATCATTCGGTTGAAGAGATCGCGACCAAGATCTTAGAAGCAACCAGCCTAGAGCGCCATATGTTCTAATGCTGATAATGAATGCTTATATAATGCCAATTGCATTAAAAGTTTGACCATTCAGCGGCAATTCAAAACGCTGTAGGCAAGTAGTGGGATTTAAGCTAATCGTCATTCGATATCCAAATCCCATAGCGAAGCGTACAGCGTTTTGCCCATTTTTTACTTCAGCCGCACTAGGTCTGAACGGGTCAAATACTTAATGCAATTGGTATAAGCCTTCATTCATCAAATGTTATCGCGCTTTTGACTCTAATAGTGCTCCTTATTGGCCATTAAAAGGCCTACCTACTGAGTACTTTGCCACTTACAACACATCACACCCGCTTATTCTCTGCTTCCTATACGCACTAACCAGCCCTTAGTTACACAACAACTATTTAAAGCTAATCAAGCATTTCAGCAACACTTATGCATAACATAAATCAAATAGTTGCTAATAAGAGGCAAATTAGCGCTAAATTTCCGTTATTTGCCACTGTGCATAACGCTATGATTCGTTATAATCCGAAGTAATCAGGCAAAAAGCCCATACGAACGCTCGGTATTGTGAATGACCATTAAAACAGACGAACTACGCACCTCACTTTTATGTAAGGTAATTTCACCTGCACAACTCGCTTCTGAATACCCTTTAACTCAAGATGCTGCTGACTATCTCGTTGAGCAACGTCGTGAAGTAGAGGCTATTATCAATGGCGATGATCAACGATTACTCGTCAT
Source organism: Shewanella sp. 10N.286.54.B9 (assembly GCF_041468565.1). Taxonomy (NCBI): domain Bacteria; kingdom Pseudomonadati; phylum Pseudomonadota; class Gammaproteobacteria; order Alteromonadales; family Shewanellaceae; genus Shewanella; species Shewanella sp. 10N.286.54.B9. Next base: position 16,757 of record NZ_JBFRIY010000039.1, on the reverse strand, counting down.
CATCGGCCCATGCTCAATACATGACACAGAAGCTGCACTCGATTACGCTCAACGTTTAGCAAAGCTACATCAGCAATATAAAGATGACCTATGCATCCTTATGCGTGTCTATTTTGAAAAGCCACGCACTACGGTCGGCTGGAAAGGACTAATCTCTGATCCCGATTTAGATGGCAGCTTTAGTCCAAATAAAGGTTTGCGTAAAGCGCGCCACCTTTTGCAGCAGATCACAGAACTAAAACTACCTATCGCAACAGAATTCCTCGATATGGTTAATGGTCAGTACATTGCAGACTTGATCACTTGGGGCGCGATTGGCGCACGTACTACAGAAAGCCAGATACACCGTGAGATGGCGTCAGCACTTTCATGCCCAGTTGGTTTTAAAAATGGTACTGACGGTAACATCGATATTGCCGTTGATGCAGTACGAGCAGCGCAGGCTCCGCATATCTTCTACTCACCAGATAAAGATGGTGCAATGGCAGTTTACCGTACTCATGGTAACCCTTATGGTCACATTATTTTACGTGGTGGTAAGCAACCGAACTACCATAGCGAAGATATAGAAAAAGCCGCTACTCAACTAAATAGTGTGGGTGTGACTCAACGTATGGTTGTCGATTTTAGCCACGGTAATAGCCAGAAGAAGCATAAACAACAATTAAACGTTGCTGATTCAATTATGCAGCAGATGACCGCGGGTTCAACAGCCATTGCAGGCATCATGGCAGAAAGTTTTATCGAAGAAGGCAACCAAAAAGTCGTTGCGGGTGAAGAACTTGTATACGGAAAGAGTATTACCGATGCCTGTATTCACTGGCAAGATTCGGAAAAGTTACTGAACGATCTAGCTAAAGCTTCACGCGCCAGAATCGAGTTACTAAAGAAATAGCTTTTGATAAGCGTATCAATAGAAAAGCACTTTCTGCAAAGTTAGTGCTTTTTTTTATCGTAGTATAAACACGTCTAAACTCAGCACGGCAAAGTTCGTGTTTGAAGATGCTTGTGTATCATCCTCATTTTCTGGCGGCTAGGTATCTCAACTAATCGATAAAGAATATGCGCTGACAAAATTGATAACAGTACACAACAGCATCCAAAGAAATACCCTCTTTCTATACCTAAATGCTCCGCTATATAGCGACATAACCCCATAACAGGAACGTGACACAAATAAAGACTAAATGAAATTTCCCCAAACCAAAATAAAATTGGCAAGGACATGAACTTTGAAATTGGACCTACTGATTTATAAGCAGATAGAATAACAACTACAAAGCTAATGATTAGCAATATGTCTGGTTTAATACCTTCATTTAATAGCTTCGGTGAAAATATCAAGCCAGTGGTGGTAAAGGCCACAGAGATAATTAATAAAAAATCCCAATTACATTCAACTTTCAAGTTATCTATGATGCAATACAATCCGCAACCAATTAAAAAACCACCAGCCACTCTAATTAGTGGTCCTGAAGACGATACTACGTTTATTGTTCCAAAGGTGGCATATAAATACCCTAGCATCAGTCCTCCGACTGTAGCTAAAAACACCCCCAATAAAATAGTAATATTGCTCTTTGCAAGTCGTACTACGATAGGAAAAATAACAACATATGCAAAGAATTCTGCACTTATAGACCATGCTGGAGTATTCCAAACATACCCATCAGGCATAAACCACTGCCTAATCATTAATGTCAGAGTCAACCAATCTAGCGCAGAGGACTGACTAACCCAAGGCTCTTTAGCTTCTAATTCCTGCATAAAAAGAAAAGCTAATAACATCAGAACCATTATCAAAAAGTGAACAGGAAATAACCTTGCTAATCGATACCAGGTAAATTTAAACCAGAATGCCTTTCCCCCTACAACTCCTTGTTTTAAATAAACATGAGAAATAATTGAACCACTTAGGATAAAAAAGAAGTCAACGCCTAAATAGCCATATCGAATTACAGGAAACTCAGTAAACCAATCAAACGTTGAGAAATAACGCAAGTGATAAATCACAACATAGAGTGCCGCAGCTCCTCGCAAAGAGTTAAGTGCTTTACGATAACCTGCTGCCAACTCTATTGCTCCATTCACTATCACCTATTCCCCAAATAATCATGTAGTACCAAATTTGAAGTTTAGTACGCTGTCGACTAATTAAGATTATTTTTATGCGTGATTGCTCCGCTCATCATGTCATGCCATAAGTTAAAAACTGTTAGCTATCGACACTCCCTTGTAAGCTCAAACTCTTTCTTAACCAACAACGACTATGTCCGGGCATATAGTCTTTTAATTCACCAAAAACACTGTAACCACGACGCTTATAAAACTCGACGGCTTGGTAACTAAAGCTGGTTAAATGTGAATGTTCACAACCATTCTTGCGAGCTTCTTGTTCTATTTGATTAATTAGCTTAGTGCCGTAGCCTTGGCCGCGTAGTGTTTCTGACACCCAAAATGAATCAATCCACAGCCAACCAAAATTGTCATAATTGCCTATAACTCCGCCTAACAGTTCTCCATTAGGATTTCGCAAGACGAATGCTAATTCATGTCGACCTGTCGCAGCGACTTTCGTTTGACTGAATGTTTCAATGCCATCCCAAATGGTCGCTTGCTCCAACTCTGATAACTTATCTTTACGTGTTATCCGATACATAGATTTTCCTTTGTGCGATCTATAGTGATACAACTGCAGCTAACAGCTTCAATGGTAACTAATTTCATTCGGTTGACATTTTAAACTCAACCTATTGAAAATTAATACAATTGTAAAGCTATAAAAGTCACAAAGAGCACCTTACTCGACAGTTTGATCCCGTTCTATTACTAGTCGGATTTAATATAATTAGCCATAAGTACTAATTATCTGTTGTGAATACTAGCAAACGACTATAATCGCGCCTTTCTTGTGCATAACCTTAGGTTGCCGTATGCCCCTAACTCAAACTCCGACTCAATTCAGTGAAGCGATGTCGCTAAGAATTGAACAGTCTGAAGCTCGCGTTATTAAAGCTGTCTTCCCATCAATTACTAACCACCACAATACACTGTTTGGTGGAGAAGCCTTGGCTTGGATGGATGAGACAGCATTCATTGCTGCAACACGCTTTTGTCGCAAAACCTTAGTCACGGTCAGTTCAGATAGAATTGATTTTAATAAGGCGATCCCAGCAGGTTCTCTAGCGGAGATTATTGCCAGGGTGATTCATGTAGGTAATACCTCAATCAAAGTTGAAGTTAATATTTTTGTAGAAGATATGTACCAAGACCTTCGCGAACACGCTATACGCGGTGTATTTACCTTTGTCGCGGTAGACGATGATAGAAAACCTACAGCCGTTTGGACTTTAGGCTAATCGGACATAATTTAAAGAGGTTTAACTAAAACCTCTTTAGTTTGTTGCAAACTTTTGTTTAACCCGTTAATAAAAGATCAAACCTTTAGACCAAAGTCTAACTCCACGCAAAAATTTACCAAATTATAACGTTTGTCGGATAAAGCCATAGAATAGCTTGTCATTTATCTGTTACATTGAAAGTATCTTCACGAGCAACCAAAATAACCCTATAAAGCCATGAAGCCTGAAAACTTAAATATAATAATTGCGGATGACCATCCTCTATTTAGAAACGCCTTAAGACAAGCATTAGCCACAGCGTTCACCAATACTCAGTGGTTTGAAGCTGATAGCGCTGATGCGTTACAAAACCTCCTGGACAATAGCGACATTGAATATGATGTTGTATTGCTGGATCTACAGATGCCAGGTTCTCACGGCTATTCAACATTGATCCATCTTAGAACCCACTACCAAGAGCTCCCTGTTGTTGTTATCTCAGCTCATGAAGACAATACGACTATCAGTCGTGCTATTCATTATGGTAGCTCTGGTTTTATCCCTAAATCATCATCCATGGAAACCCTTGCGACAGCACTAGAGGCAGTTTTATTTGGTGATGTATGGTTACCTGAAGGCGTTGAACTGCAAGAAGTCAGCGATGATGGTACCGATCAGATGGCCAGTAAACTTTCTGATCTCACCCCGCAGCAATATAAAGTACTGCAGATGTTTGCTGAAGGCTTACTTAACAAACAGATTGCCTATGATTTAGGGGTTTCAGAAGCGACGATTAAAGCGCATGCCACCGCTATATTTAGAAAACTGGGGGTTCGAAATCGCACCCAAGCAGTCATCGCACTGCAACAGTTAGAGATGGAAAAAGTTGATCTATAACTGAATCGAAACTCAATAAAAATACCGCATTTTATGCGGTTTTTTTATGTTCATTTATAAGCTGACATACTACCTAAAATTTTCCATCACCTTGTAGTACATCATCCCCAATGCCAATGTTTGATTGCCAAACCACTCATTGAGAGGAATGCGTAAATGCGACATCTCTGCAAATAAGCTAAATTGTTGTTGCTCTCCAATAACCGCATTAGCCATTATCTCCCCCATAATGTGAGAAGTGGCAACCCCATGACCCGAGTATCCTTGGCAATAGAATACATTTTTTGAAACCTTGCCTAACTGTGGAATGCGATTGAGTACTATGCCAGCCATACCCGTCCACTCATACTCTATATCGATCCCTTTAAGTTGCGGGAAAGTGCGCTCCAGCGCTGGCCTAAGCTCATTTGCAACATTTTTAGAGTCTCGTCCCGAATAATTAGTGCCACCACCAAACATTAAGCGGTTATCGGCGGTTAGTCGGTAATAATCCAATACAAAACGAGTGTCATACACAGCAACATCTTTGGGGATCAAACTTTGGGCTTGCTCAGAGGTAAGTTGTGCAGTGGTGCAGTTACCCAATGATGCTGGAAACAACATGCCTCTTAATTTTTTTCTCGCCAACTTATGATAGGCATTCCCTGCTAACACCACACTGTTCGCGGTGATCTTTCCTTTTGACGTGGTCACTGTAGCAAGAACCCCATCATCAATATCTATAACCGCCGAGTTTTCAAAAATTTGTGCGCCCATGCTCTCTGCGGCTTTTGCCTCGCCAATACAAAGATTAACTGAATGTAGGTGCATATTGCGCTTGTTTAATAGGCCACCGTGATACAAAGGGGTATTGATGTATTCAGGTAACTGCTCTCTAGTTAGTAGTTCAAGTTCGTTGTCCATACCATGTCTGCAAGCTTCATCATAAGTCTGTTGCAGTTCACTTAGATGACTTGCTTTATAAGCAGTATGTAAGTGACCATATTTAAGATCGCACTCAATAGCATACTTCTTTACTCGTGCTTTGATTATCTCATGCCCACGCCAGCGCATATTCCAAACAAACTGCTCAGCATCAGTGCCCAATTTATTGCGTAGCTGCTTAGTCATGGCGGCATCGCCTGACAAACTGCCAGTCACCTGGCCACCATTGCGGCCTGTCGCTCCCCAACCAATCTTATTAGCCTCAACAATCGCAACCTTGTAGCCTTTCTCACAAAGCTCTACTGCCGTCGCTACGCCAGTAAAGCCACCGCCCACAATCACCACATCAACACGTATATCGCCTTCTAGCTCAGGGTAGTCAGTTTCAGTATTGATGGTGGCGTTGTAGTAAGAGTTGCAGCGTGGTTGTGACATAACAATTTCCTTTTGAGTAATTGATTACTTCTTGTTTTATATTTTTTACACTTCGTTCAGTATATCCATCTTTAATATTGGGTCAAGTCATCATAAACCGGAACAGCTGAAGCCAAAAAATTTGTCACTCTTGATCCGAGAACTTTATTCCAAGTCGGTTTACTTCATTTGAAGCAATAACTTGTCGAGTGATATTTCAGCGACTATCTTCAATAGTGAACGGTAAATACCTTTTACATTGATAGGTCGTAAGCATCGTCCTCTGTTCCACTCTTCTTAACTTATCAATAAGGAGGTGGTATTGCCGAAAATGATAAAACATATGTTGCCGAGAGGCGTACAGGCATAGCTCTGGGTAAATTCGGCATATTAAGTCACGATTTAGATAAGGACTGTGAAATGAAAAAACTCGGTTTAGTAATAGTTATCCTCGCGCTTAGTGCCTGTGCATCCGCACCCGCAACTTGGAAAGGCATGTCAGAAAGAGATATCGCTGCATGGAAGGAGATTGGCTTTAACGCTGAACAAGCTCAAGCATGGAAAGGTAGCGGTTTCACCCCAGAGCAATCGGAGAGTTGGTCTAAACAAGGCTTTAACCTTACCAGCGCCACAAGTTGGAAAGGACAATCTTTTGATGCTGAAGAAGCGCAGAGCTGGAAGACTGGTGGCTTCGACGTAGACAGTGCCGTTGAATCAAGAGATAAGGGTTTAACTCCAGTAAAAGTTGAATAATTCAAGCCACATGTAAGTAGAAAAGGCACAAGCGATGTGCCTTTTCTGTTTTCAAAAATTAGTCCTTTCTGACCAAACTGGAGATCAATGCTCTAAGCGCTGCTGGTTTCACCATTTTGGCCATATAGTGGTAACCTCGAAGCTGAATGTCATCAATCAAATCTTTTCGAGTATTCGCAGTAATTAATATACCCGGAAGCTTTTCACCATAAAGATTTCTGACACCATCCATCGCATCAACGCCATTTTGATCATTATCTAGATGATAGTCTGCAAGTACGATATCAGGAGCGACCCCTTTAAGCCCAAGCTTAATTCGAGCATCAGCAAAGTCGTTGGCGCAGATAACCTCACACTGCCATCGCGTTAATAAGCTTTCCAGCCCCGCTAAGATAGCCTCTTCATTATCAATGCATAATACTTTTACACCCGCTAAAGGTTGCAATAGAGAGGCTACTTTTTTCGGCGTTGGCGTAGTGACCTTCTCACCCAGTGGCACCTTAATTGAAAATACTGAGCCCTGCCCTAATATTGAACTGACATTAATTTCATGTTCTAAAACACGACTAATTCGGTCTGCAATGGCTAAGCCTAAACCTAAACCACTGGCACTTTTACTTTCAGGATTATCCAGTCGTTTAAACTCTTTAAAAATCTCTTTGGTTTCATTTTCATCAATACCACAGCCGGTATCAAGGACTTGAATTTCAAGTTCGCCGCCACGATAACGACAGCCCAACAAAACACGGCTTCCCTTGGCATAACGATATGCATTAGTTAAGAAGTTTTGTAACACGCGTCTTAATAAGCTTGGATCTGAATTAATGGTCGCAGAGCAAGGAATTGCGCTAAAGTTAATTGAACAATCTTTAGCCATCGCCTCAAACTCAACCGCTAAGCCATCAAGCAGATCTGCAATGGCAAAATCACGTCGATTAACATCGACCATTCCAGAATCTAGTTTCGAAATATCGAGTAGGTCTGTCAGTAATTCACCAGCAATTTTCAGTGAGCTATTAACATGATTTAGGGTCGTTTTAGCTTCTAGATCTAAGTTTGGGTATTGCGAAAGTGAGGCCGTGAAAAGTCGAGCTGCATTTAACGGTTGCATTAAGTCGTGGCCTACCGCGGCAAGAAACTGACTTTTAGATGCATTTGCCATCTCCTCTTGCGCCTTTGACTCCAACAGTTTGCTGTTAAGCATTGATAACTCGTATGTGCGCTCCTTAACCCTTGCTTCGAGCGTCTCATTCGACTCTTGCAACGCTTTGGCTTGCAAGCGATATTGGGTAATATCTGTAAAAGTCATCACAAAGCCACCGCCGGGCATAGGATTACCCTGAATTTTTATGACTTTGCCATCTTTGCGCTGCCGCTCTGAAACATGCTGAGTACCATTGCGCATATGCTGCACGCGCTTGTCTACTTGCTCCTCAATATCGCCAATACCACAATAACCGCGCTCAGCATTAAAACGAACCACATCACTGATCGGCATGCCTGCTTGTAAAAAATTGTCTGGATAGTCATACAGCTCTGCATACTTAAAGTTCCAAGCAACCAAATTCAAATCTTTATCGACCACGCTCATACCTTCGTAGGCATGTTCAATTGCACCTCTAAGCATATCTTGACTCAAGATAATTTTAGAGGAAGCCTCATCCACTAGGCTAAATACTTCATCAAGAGCCAAATCTCGACCTTGCATCACCGAGTCCATCACCAGTGATGCACTTGAAGCGCCAAGCACCCCTGCGAGCATATGTTCGGTATGCGCGATGAGTTCAGGCGGCGCAACCTTATGCCAGCTGTCACTTTTTACTGCATCTTCAGAAAACCCTGAAAAACTCTCGTACGCCCTTGTCGGACTTACAAAGCGACTTGCTAATATGAGTAGATCTTGCTGAGAAACGGGTGCACTTTTGCGGTTAGTATCTTTTTTCAATCGTCCTGGTGTTACAAAAGCACTGGCCTGTATGCGCTCGGCAACACCGGCGCGAAACCAGATTGAACCAAGCATATAACAACCGCAGTTCGCCAATAATGCGATAAGAATATCGCGTACATTGGGCTTGATAGAATCTAATAAAGCAATATCGGTCGCGACAATGCCGGAATGGTCAGCAGCTCCCTGCAGCAAAATGTAACACCAGCAACCAAAGCCAACCGCCAGCCCTAAGAAAACACCACTGCGATTACCGTGTTTCCAATACATACCACCGATTAACGCCGGAGCCAATTGAGCAAACGCACCAAATGACAACATACCTAAAGAGGATAAGGAGTCGTTGTCCATAAACGTTAGATAGCTAAAATAGCCCAGGCCTAGAATGAGCATAATGGCAAGACGGCGAGCATTAAGCAGTAGTTGTGAAAATTGGCTAAAATTTCTGGCTTTTATCTGCCCAGTTCGCAACATTAGCGGTACCAGCCACTCATTACTGACCATCACGCTAATGGTTACAACTGCAACAATGACCATCCCCGTTGCAGCAGACAGTGTGCCGAGCAGCGCGACGACAGCCAGCCAAGGTTTATCGAGTGCCAAAGGCAAATTAATCACGTAGGTGTCAGCAGCTACCGCATCACCGAGTAATAACTTGCCAGCCAAAGCAAGTGGCGCCACAAATAGGCCAAACAACAGTAGATAAACCGGGAACATCCACTTAGCTTTAACCATGGTTTTTTCATTAGTGCACTCAACCATCATGACGTGGAATTGCCTTGGCATACACAAAAAGGCAGCCATACCCACGAGTAATTCAGGCATTAGTGATTCGATACGAAGGTTTGGTTCGTTGATTAAATCCTTGGCACTGGCTTGTTGCCAAATATCGCCAAAGCCATCAAAAACCCCAAAACTAATGACAATACCAACAAGTAAAAATGCACCTAATTTCACTAGAGACTCAAATGCAATCGCCAACATCATACCGGGGTTATGCTCAGTGGCATCAAGCTTTCGTGTACCAAATAAAATGGCAAAAATGGCTAATAAACCAGTTATAACCAGCGAGACTTTTGTACCATCGAACAATGCCCCCTCAGGCTGAAAAAGATTCAAGCTAAAGACCATCGCTTTAAGTTGCAACGCAATATAGGGCATGATGCCAAACAGAGCGATTAAGGTGACTATGGCCGCAAGTACCTGAGATTTACCGTATCTTGCTGCAATAAAGTCGGCAACAGAGGTAATGTTTTGCGCCTTTGACACAATCACCATCTTTCTTAGCAATCCAAAGCCAACTGTGAATATTAAGATGGGGCCGATAAAGATTGGGAGGAATGACCAAAGATCATCGGCTGATTGACCAACCGTGCCGAGAAAACTCCAGGATGAACAGTAAACAGCGAGGCTTAAACCATAGATCCAAGTTTGGATCCGCTTAGTAATACGACTGAACCAGCGCTCAGCTCCCCAAGCAATGAGGAACAAGATACATACATATATGATGGCAATGGTGCCAACCAGAACAGTCAAATTCATAGGATTCTCTTTTTTTTACCTATTTTGCGGTAAAAACCAAATGAAATCTAGCCAAAAATAAATTACAACCATTTAAAAAATAAGGATATTTTTTTACTAGACCAAGGTCTAATAGAGATATAACCCTCACACAATCCATACTCATCTCACGCAAATTAGATAAGGGAAGCCCAATGAGCATGCAGTCTCTCTACAAAGTTCCAAGTGAAATCGCAGCCAATGCACTTGTAAATGACGAACAATATAAAAAAATGTATCAGGAGTCGATTGTAAACCCTGAAGGTTTCTGGAGAGAACACGGCAACCGTATCGATTGGATGAAACCCTTTACTAAAGTAAAGAAAACGTCGTTCGATGACCATAACTTGTTCATCAAATGGTTTTATGATGGCACGCTAAACGCTTCAGCCAACTGCCTTGACAGACATTTAGAAAATAATGCTGACAAAGTCGCCATTATTTGGGAAGGCGATGACGCAAAAGATCAGCGTACAATCACCTATGGTGAACTGCATGCTGATGTATGTAAGTTTGCTAACGCACTTCGTAGCCAAGGCGTAAGACGTGGTGACGTAGTAACAGTTTATATGCCAATGGTGCCAGAAGCTGCCGTTGCCATGCTTGCTTGTGCTCGTATTGGTGCTATTCACTCTGTGGTATTTGGTGGTTTCTCTCCAGATTCAATCGCATCACGCGTCATTGACGGTAACTCTAAAGTGGTTATTACTGCTGATGAAGGTGTACGTGCTGGACGAATTATTCCACTCAAAGCTAATATCGATGAAGCCTTATCGCACCCTGATGTCACTTGCATTGAAAAAGTCATTGTCATGAAGCGCACAGGCGGCGACATTAATTGGGTTGAAGGTCGTGATATCTGGTGGGAATCATTGATGGAAACCGCATCAGAGCACTGTATTCCTGAAGAGATGGGCGCTGAAGACCCGCTATTTTTGCTTTACACCTCAGGCTCGACCGGTAACCCAAAAGGTGTGCTGCACACCACAGGTGGCTACATGGTATACGCCGCAATGACTCACGAGTATGTGTTCGATTATAAAGATGGTGAGGTTTACTGGTGTACTGCTGATGTTGGGTGGATCACTGGTCACTCATACATGGTCTACGGCCCACTCGCCAATGGTGCTACCGTATTAATCCACGAAGGTGTACCTAACTACCCAAGCCCTGCTCGCCTAGGTGAGATGATTGACCGTCATAAAGTCAATATTTTGTACACCGCACCAACGCTTATCAGAGCATTGATGGCTGAAGGTAAAGAGCAATTTGATGGTTTTGATGGCAGTTCATTGCGTATCATGGGCTCGGTGGGCGAGCCGATTAATCCTGAAGCGTGGCGCTGGTATAATGACGTAATTGGTCACGAAAATTGTCCTATCGTTGATACATGGTGGCAAACCGAAACCGGTGGCATTTTGATTAGCCCGCTGCCGGGTGCAACCGATACTAAACCCGGTTCAGCAACTCGCCCATTCTTTGGCGTGCAACCAGCACTTGTCGATAACATGGGTAATATTGTTGATGGCGCGAACGAAGGTAACCTGGTTATTCTTGATTCATGGCCAGGACAGATGCGAACCGTGTTTGGTGACCATGACCGCTTTGTACTGACCTACTTTAAAACCTTTAGAGGCATGTACTTCACTGGCGACGGTGCAAAACGCGATGAAGATGGTTACTACTGGATCACTGGCCGTGTTGATGATGTGATTAACGTATCTGGTCATAGACTGGGCACAGCTGAAGTTGAAAGTGCTTTAGTTGCCCATGAGCAAGTTGCTGAAGCTGCTGTTGTTGGTTACCCCCACGACATTAAAGGCCAGGGGATCTATGCTTATGTCACGCTGACTCGAGGCACTGTTGAAACTGAAGAGTTGCGTCAAGAGCTTCGCCAATGGGTTAGAAAAGAGATTGGCGCATTGGCCACACCAGATCTTATCCAATGGGCGGGCGGCTTACCGAAGACACGTTCAGGAAAGATTATGCGTCGATTCCTACGTAAGATTGCCGCAAATGAAGTGACAAACTTGGGCGACTCTTCAACGCTGGCAGATCCTGCCGTCATTGACACACTAATTGAGTCTCGTCTCAATCGCAGTGAATAATTGTTGAGCATTAATATTCGCTTTACCTTCCCTAGCCCCTCATTGAGGGGCTTTTTTTAAGCCTTTAATAAACAAACCCACATTTTGCTTACCGTCACAGCGTATTTATGTGATGATTTCAATATCAGCTTTTATATTTACCTGCCAAACGGAAACTCACGTGCAACTTCGAGACTATCAGCAACAATCGGTTGATGCTGCCATTAACCACTTTAAGTCGACTAGTGATTCTGCCGTATTGGTACTTCCCACCGGAGCGGGTAAAAGTATTGTCATCGCTGAATTAGCGAGAATAGCCAAAGGTCGTGTGCTGGTGCTAACCCACGTTAAAGAGTTAGTGGCACAAAATGCAGAAAAAGTCGGTCTACTCACCGACAAGGCCTCGATTTACTCTGCGGGGTTAAATCAAAAATCGACCAATGGTAAAACCGTGGTCGCCAGTATTCAGTCTGCTGTTAAACAGCCAGCGCAATTTGATGAGCCCTATAGCCTCGTCATTATTGATGAATGTCATCGAGTCAGCCCTGAAAAAGATAGCCAATATCAGCAATTATTAGCTCACCTTAAATCGAAAAACAGCAATATTAGGCTGCTAGGCTTAACCGCGACTCCCTACCGTCTTGACTTAGGTTGGATATATCGTCATCACTACCATGGAAAAATCGGTAATACCGACAAGCCTGTGTTCGAGAAGTGTATATTCGAACTGCCCATGCGCCCGCTAATCAAACAGGGCTTTTTAAGCCAGCCTAAAATGTTTGATGGACTGAGTGCCCAATATGATTTTAGCGAGCTCACAGCAACGCCTACAGGCCAATATAACGAAACAGAGGTTAACTCTTTACTCAATCACTGCGGCCGTGCTACCACTGCAATCGTTAAACAACTCATTGAGCTAGCAAAGCATCGCCAAGGGGTGATCATTTTTGCCGCGACCGTTAAACATGCAGAAGAGATAATGGCGAAGCTTGACGGATATCAACCAGCACTTGTCACCGCCAAGACCTCTCGCGAAGATAGAGATTTACTCATTGCAGCCTTTAAAGCTAAGCAAATAAAGTTCTTAGTCAATGTGGCTGTACTCACTACAGGCTTTGATGCGCCCCATGTCGACTTAATTGCCATTTTGCGCCCCACGGCCTCGGTCAGTCTATTTCAGCAAATGGTGGGCCGTGGCTTGCGTATCGATGCAGGTAAAACTGAATGCCTCATTATTGACTACGCCGCCAATGGTTATGACCTTTTCTATCCAGAGGTCGGTCAGCCCAAACCCAATAGCAAATGCAAGCCTGTGCAGGTACATTGTCCTGTATGCGACTTCGCCAATATTTTCTGGGGTCTGACCGATGATGACGGCGATATTATTGAGCACTTTGGTAGGCGCTGCCAAGCATTAATAGAAACACTTGACGGCAAACAACAATGCGACTTTAGGTTTCGCTCTAAAGCGTGTCCAAATTGTGGAGAAGAAAACGATATTGCCGCCAAAGTCTGCAGCCATTGCCAAGCTGTGTTAGTAGACCCCGATAAACGACTCAAAGAAGTTTTACAGCAGAAACATCATCACCTGTTTAAATGCCAAAGTATGCTACTTGAGGCCGATGGGGAGCGCATAGTGGTGCGTTACATAGATATCGAAGGCAATGATTTCTGTCGCTATTTTAAGATGCAAACGGCCGCCCAAATAAGAGCCGTATTTGCCCTGTTTATTTTCCCCCATAGCAAAACACCTGGCATGAAACATATAAAGTATCGCTCAGCTCAGGAGCTTGCTAATGATGCTGATAGTTTTAGAAAGCCCGACCTATTGCTACTTAAGAAAGGAAAAAAAGGTTGGGATCTGCTTGAGTCTATATTTGATTATCAAGGCCGTTATCAAACCCAACCTAAAGATATGGAAGAGTAACAATAACTTTTCTGTTGTGGTTACAGTCAAAGCCGCAGTCACCGGCCAAATAAACGCCCTGCTATAACCGAAAATTCAGCAATACGATTAACACGACTACAAATATCGATTAGAACTAATCGGTAGCCTATGTTATAAAGTGCTCAAGCTATTTTTGAGGAATGAATATGTTTGTAGTTATTTTCGGTCGTCCGGGTTGTCCTTATTGTGTACGTGCAGTTCAAGTTGCAGAGCAACTTACTGAAAAGCGTGAAGATTTCAAATTCAAATATGTTGATATTCATGCAGAAGGGATCAGCAAAGCCGATCTAGAAAAAACAGTTGGCAAGCCAGTTGAAACAGTACCGCAGATCTTTGTTGATAAAGACCATGTTGGCGGTTGTACTGAGTTTGAACAATATGTACGAGACAATGACTTAATGCCTGCGGCGTAAGTTTATCAGCACAATAAAAAAGGAGGCAATCGCCTCCTTTTTTTGTTGTCTAAATTACCTAACTAACGGTAATCACCTTGTATCAACTAGAGCACATACTTCATTGAGAAGATGACACGATTTAGCTCACCGTCAGTACCATTCTCTCTCTCATTCTGCGCATACATATATTCAATACCGACTGTCAACGGCTTAACTGGTGAATAAAGTAAGTTGATGTAACCTGAGTAGGATTGCTTATTTACCGTACCACCAGTTAACGACGCATTATTGTCTGCTTTAAAACCCGAACCTGTAATACTGGTACGCCACTTGTCGTTCCACCAATGACGATACGAGATGTAACCGCCATAAGAGCTGATCGTTTCGATTTCACCTTTAGCATCGAGTACACCAGCATTAGCGTAGTTCAGCGCCATATAACGCCCTAACCCGTCACCATAAGTCGCTGACATTTTGATATCATCTTGGCCAACTGGAATTACCCCGGTAAAGCTAACTCCGTAGCCAAATTCAGAGGTGTCATAATTATCCTGCTCTACATTCAACTGTCTAGCAATACCTGCGAATGTGAAAGCCATACCATTTTCAGTTTTCATGTTATAACGAGCAACGAAGTCAGGCACCATGCCACTGCCACTGGTTATACGGCTACTTTTTAACTCCCCGCCATCGAGTGCACGATAGCTATTTACCGTCGTTTCAGGGTTTTCTGCAGAAAACTGAAAGCCGCCGTTGGTATATCTAACCATAGTTTGGCGCACAAATGGTGTACCGTCAGCAGCACCAACAAAATCTAAATTTTCAGGCAAAGCGCCTGGGTTTTGGAAGGTAGTCCACATTTGACCGGCAGCCCAATTGTCAAAACTTAAGAATGCCTGACGGATCCGAGGCGAGTAGCTGTTAGAGACCCGCTCGTTACCATCGGTATGAGTCATAAAATCCAGCTCAATAAAACCAACTAACTTATGACCATCAATATCGGTAGACGATTTAAAATTAAAGCGTGATTCCCTTGCTTGAAAATCGACAACCTGTTTACCATTACTTGAATCACCATAAATGGTACCTGGTACATAAAACTGTCGTGATAGACTGCCAGAATCAGGTGCGCCATTGCTGTAATCACTGAACATCACATCAGCTTTTACATAACCACCAAATTTAAAGTCCGTATCAGCCTGTGCACTTATACTCGTTGCAGCGATAAGCGAAGCACACAAGATACTTAATTTTGCTTGTTTCATTCCCTTTCTCCCGTATTTTTTATTATCCTTACGAAATATGACCGACTTAACATCAAGGCAACATTAGCAATAGGTCTATCAGACAAAGGTAGAACACCTTTCACTAATTAATCACTTTCGCATCCATCGCGGCTAATATTAGTAAAGAAAAATGTAAAGTGTTAACAACACACTAGAAAACAGAAAGAAAGATGTAACGATTCTTAAATAATGCCAGCTACGAAAATTAAGTAAAATGAATATGCCAGCGACAAGAAAAACCATATATTCAATTTTAAACAATGACTTAAAGAAAATTAAAAAGCTAAAAGTACAGTGATAAAAAATATGTAACACAGCTGTCATCTACTAAATAAAAACTTACTTATTATTTTATCTAACCTCAGAATTATTAGGCATTCCACCCTAAAATACCTTACTCACATAGGCTGGATTTAGTTTTTATAAAAATAATATCTACAGGAATAGCGACAAAAATAACCACTCAATGTCTAAAACGTAACTCATCAAAAATAGCTTCATTTGGTAAAATAATTACTGTGCTAGGTATAAAATAGGTAATGAGCATGGACTGAAGTAATCAGAAGCAGCTATTTATCATTATCAGTGTAAGAAGGTGAATTCAGACTTTAATTCCATAAGCCGTGAACCGTCGACCAATTGCTTGCTAACAAGAGCCAGTAACTGCTATTTAGCTCAAGCCGACACTACTGAGCTTATGCTATCAATCTTTAATGAAAAGGTTTTTCTAAGGAGTGTTTAAGAATCAATAAGAAGTGGTGGGTCGTGAAGGATTCGAACCGTCGACCAATTGCTTGCTAACAAGGGCCAGCCAACTGCTATTTAGCTCAAGCCGACACAACTGAGCTTATGCTATCAATCTTTAATGAAAAGGTTTTTCTAAGGAGTGTTTAAGAATTAATAAGAAGTGGTGGGTCGTGAAGGATTCGAACCTTCGACCAATTGCTTGCTAACAAGGGCCAGCCAACTGCTATTTAGCTCAAGCACACGCAACTGTTTTGATACGATGAAATTTTAATGCAAAGGTTTTATCTAAGAAATGATGCAGATTCAATAAGAAGTGGTGGGTCGTGAAGGATTCGAACCTTCGACCAATGTGGTAGTTAAGAGTAAAGCCAACTGTGCTCTTATTCAAAGCATCAACTGAACTAACCTATCTCTACCTTCTCCTTTTTTACCACCAGGAAAAGTGGTGGGCTGTGAAGGA
>NZ_JBFRIY010000038.1:201849-214546 GCF_041468565.1 Shewanella sp. 10N.286.54.B9 | reverse complement strand
ATCGCTCAAGCCTTGTACTAAAATAATTGAATTCGAACAAAAAATAAGCTCGAAAGATCAACAGCCCCTAGCTATGCTTTCTTAAAAATGGAACAACTAAGTTATCTCCTTCAGTGGCTGATATCTTCAGTTTTAAACTCTTCCATAATCAATTCGGTAAATAATCGACCAGCTCTCCCTAGCGGGCGTTCCATCGTTGATACTAGCTGAGGTGTAAAACTAAAACGATTGCCACCACTAAAATCGACTTCAGCTAATTGACCGCTATTAAGCTCATCAGCAATCAGAAAGTCAGGCATCCAGCCAAACCCTAGCCCCATTAGCAGCGCATTCTTCTTCATAATAAAGCCAGACAAGTAGAACACTTTATCACCGCCAAATTGCAACTCATCACGATGCAACTTTTCTGGTGAGGAGTCCTCAATAGTAAGTTCAACATGTCGCTGCAATTCAAACAGGCTGATATTTTTCTCACTAGATAATGGATGACTAGCCGCTGTGACTAATATACTGGTGATTTCAGGCAAAGGCTGAGGCCGGTAATTGGGGCCAGTTCGATAATCCTTTACCAACATTAAATCAGCACTATCGCGTTCAAAACGTTCTTGAACTCCCCCTAAAAACTCCATATTAAGTTGCACTTTTGTGGGGATCTGCTGCTCAGCCATTCTTTTTAGCGCACGCATAATAGGTTTCATTGGCAGCGCACCATCAACCACCAACTCAAGCTTTGGCTCCCAACCTTCACTGAACCTGCTGGCTAAATGCTCAATATTAGTCAGATACTGCAGCAGCCTCTGCCCTTCAGCCAGAATAACTTTACCTTCAGGTGTTAATTCAGCACGGTACTGATCGCGACAAAAAAGGTTTACACCTAGGTGTTGCTCTAGCTTCTTAACTTGGTAGCTCACCGCAGACTGCGCTTTATGCAATCGTTCGGCAGCCTTAGCAAAACTGCCCTCTTCCACCAGCACTTGCAGCACTTTAAATGCGTCGACATCAATGCGCATATTGTTCTCCTAGCGTAAACACAAACATACCATCTAAAAATTAGATTGAGTTAGGTTAATTATTATTCTTTTTTTTGCGGTTGTTAGCAACTAAATTGATAACAAGATCACATTATTTGAATAAGTGCCAACGCACACAGGAAGGAAAGCCAGTATGCCATTTTATGTGAAGCAGGGAGAGATCCCTACCAAGCGCCATATCACATTCAAAAAAGACAATGGGGAGCTTTATCGTGAAGAGCTATTCTCTACCCATGGCTTTTCCAATATCTATTCGAATAAATATCACCACAATATGCCAACAAAGGCACTTGAAGTTGCCCCGTATAGCCTAAGTCACGGCGCAGCCTGGCAAGACTCGTTGATTCAAAATTATAAGCTTGATACTAAACAAGCTGATTGTGAGGGCAACTTCTTCAATGCTCGCAATAAAATTTTCTTCAATAACGATGTTGCTATGTATACAGCTAAAGTGACTGAAGATACCGACGAGTTTTATCGTAACGCTTATGCCGATGAAGTCATTTTTGTTCACGAAGGCGAAGGGACGTTACTAAGTGAATATGGCGCATTAGCAGTAAAAAAGTGGGATTACCTCATCATTCCAAGAGGGACCACCTATCAGCTTAAATTTGATGATTATAAGGCTGCTCGTCTATTCGTTATTGAGTCTTCGACCATGGTTGAAGTTCCAAAACACTTTCGCAATGAATATGGACAGATGCTCGAATCGGCGCCCTATTGCGAACGAGATATTCGCACCCCAGTTTTGCAAGAGGCGATTGTTGAGAAAGGTAATTTCTCATTAGTGTGTAAATTTGGCGACAAGTATCAGCTAACCGCTCTAGAGTGGCATCCGTTTGATCTCGTCGGTTGGGATGGCTGTGTCTACCCTTGGGCGTTCAATATTCAAGAGTACGCACCCAAAGTGGGTAAGATCCACCTACCGCCATCAGATCATATCGTCTTTACCGCACATAATTTTGTGATCTGCAACTTTGTGCCACGCCCTTATGACTTCCACCCACAATCGATCCCGGCGCCTTATTACCACTCAAATATCGATAGTGATGAGGTGCTTTATTATGTCGACGGTGACTTTATGAGCCGCACAGGTATCGAAGCCGGTTATATGACTTTACACCAAAAAGGTGTGCCTCATGGACCACAACCAGGAAAAACAGAAGCCTCAATAGGCAAAACAGAAACCTACGAATACGCAGTGATGGTCGATACATTCGCCCCACTCAAATTGACTGAACATGTAAAAAACTGCATGAGCATCGACTACAACCGTTCTTGGATTGAAAGTTAAACTTAACCAAGAGCAACAGCCATCAACGTAATGGCGACTAAGAATTGATAAAGGACATAACAATGGCAAGCGAACAAAACCCACTAGGCTTACTCGGTATCGAATTTACTGAGTTCGCGACTCCTGAGCAAGATTATATGCATCAGGTATTTATTGATTTTGGCTTTTCGTTACTGAAAAAGTCGAAATCTAAAGAGATCCTTTACTACAAGCAAAATGATATTAATTTCCTGCTTAATACCGAACGTAAAGGTTTTTCTGCAGAGTTTGCTAAAAGTCACGGCCCTGCAATTTGTTCAATGGGCTGGCGTGTTGAAGATGCACAGTTTGCTTTTGAAGGCGCTGTCGCACGTGGTGCAAAGCCTGCTGCTGACGATGCTAAGGATATGCCATATCCTGCTATTTACGGTATTGGTGACAGCCTTATCTACTTTATCGATACTTTCGGTGAGTCAGATAATATTTACGCCACTGACTTTGAAGATTTAGCTGAGCAAGTCATCACCCAAGAAAAAGGCTTTATTGAAGTTGATCACCTAACTAACAATGTTTACAAAGGTACCATGGAGCATTGGTCAAACTTTTATAAAGATATCTTTGGTTTCACTGAAGTTCGTTACTTTGACATTAAAGGTTCTCAAACAGCACTTGTGTCATATGCTCTGCGCTCTCCTGATGGAAGCTTCTGTATTCCAATCAATGAAGGTAAAGGCAATGACAAAAACCAAATCGATGAGTACTTGCGTGAGTACGACGGCCCTGGTGTTCAGCATCTTGCCTTTAGAAGTCGCGACATTGTTGGTTCATTAGATGCAATGGAAGGCTCTTCAATTGAGACCTTAGATATCATCCCTGAATATTACGACACTATCTTTGAGAAACTGCCACAAGTGAGCGAAGATCATGACCGTATTAAGCATCACCAAATATTGGTTGATGGTGATGAAGACGGATATCTGCTACAGATCTTTACCAAAAATCTTTTTGGGCCAATTTTTATTGAGATAATTCAACGTAAAAATAACCTTGGTTTTGGTGAAGGAAACTTCAAAGCCTTGTTCGAATCAATTGAACGTGATCAGCAGCGCCGTGGTGTGCTCTAAACAATAGCTTGTAACCCGCTTTTCTCGCTGAATAAACCAGCTTAAGTCTATAAAATGACTAAGCTGGTTTTTTTATACCTAGCGTTCACTAAATTTCGATTTGCAACTGCAGTTATCTTCTCTACAATGGCGCTCAGTCTCAAGACTGACCCTGAGTATTCTAACTTAAGAGATCTGCCACCTCATGCCCGATATTGCACTACTCGCCGTATTTCTGCCGACCTTCTTTTTTGTGTCGATTACCCCTGGTATGTGTATGACACTGGCAATGACATTAGGCATGAGCATTGGTGTTAAACGAACTTTATGGATGATGGCCGGTGAACTTGTGGGAGTTGCGCTGGTAGCCGTTGCTGCAGTTATGGGCGTTGCCAGTATCATGCTCAACTATCCTGATGTATTTGCAGTCCTTAAATGGGTTGGCGGTGCCTACCTTGGCTATATAGGGATCAACATGTGGCGCTCAAAAGGTAAAATGGCGTTAACTGATGATCTCACAGTCCCAAGTGTCGGAAACCTTGAGCTGATGACCCAAGGTTTTGTTACCGCCATTGCCAACCCTAAAGGCTGGGCATTTATGGTATCTCTTCTCCCACCTTTTATTAATGTCGAGCGAGAAGTAGCACCACAATTGGCTGCGCTACTGGGGATCATTATGTTTACCGAATTTACTAGCATGTTAGCTTACGCCACTGGCGGTAAAAGCCTGCGTATATTCTTGAGTCGGGGTGATAATATCAAATGGATGAACCGCATTGCCGGCTCATTAATGATAGGCGTCGGTTTTTGGTTGGCACTGGGTTGAACAATCAACCCGCTGTTCTTCCAAACTAAAAACCTTTGCTAATGGCTTAATCAGCGGCTTGTCGATAAGGCAACTTGCTGGCGAGTTGTTGCATATAGATCTTAATATTGTCAGCCTCTTGCAGAGTAAAACTTTCAATAGCGCTGCGAAATTCTGGATGCGTGATCTCATGAGTTGAGTAAGTGGCGATAGGTTCAAACCCTCGAGCCACCTTATGCTCACCTTGCGCACCAGCGTCAAATACTTGTAGTTTCTCAGTGATGCAGTATTCAATCCCTTGATAGTAGCAAGCTTCAAAGTGCAAGCCGTCGATATCGACCAAACTCCCCCAATAGCGACCGTAAAGATGAGTTGTAGACTTAAAATACAGTGCTGATGCGACGACCTGCCCTTGCGTATCTTGCACCAATAGCAGCAACACATTATCAGGCATGGTATTAGCCATCGACTCAAAAAACGCTAGATTTAAGTAGCCCGCATGCCCTGAGCGTTTTGCATAGGTTTGTCTATAACAGGCGTAAAAACTTTGCCACATTGCTGCCGTGGTATCACTGCCAGCAATAAACTCAAATTTCAAATTATGTGGCGTTAGTTTAGCGCGCTCTTTATTGATGACTTTACGTTTACGCGAGGTCAATGATATTAAAAAACCATCAAAATCCTTATACCCTCTATTGTGCCAGTGAAACTGAGTACTCAGCCTCGTTAAACATGCTTTCTCAGCGGTATTAACTTGAGACATATTGCTGAACTGCGCTTGAGGGAGGAATAAACAGTGCCAGCTAGAGAAACCGTTTTCTATCGAAATATCACTAAGCACCTGCGTAATTGCATCGTAAACAATTTGCAGAGGCAGATCAGCGGCGATGCCAATTCGTTTGCCTGTAACTGGGGTAAATGGAATTGCAGAGACAAGCTTTGGATAGTAAGGAATTTGATGCCTTTCGTACGCTTCAGCCCAGGCCCAATCAAAAATATATTCACCATAAGAATGACTTTTTATATACAAGGGCATTACAGCGACAATATCAGTTAGATGGTACACAACAAGATGTAATGGTTGCCAGCCTGTTCGCTGGCAAACACAGCCACTGCGCTCCAGAGCTGCCAAATAAGCATGCTTATTAAATGGGTTATTATCATCCATTAATCGGTCCCAAGTTTTAGGACTGACCGCATCAATACTTTCAACAAATTCAGCCCTGAGCTGAAAATCACTATTTAGGCTTGTGCTTTCTTTGGCTTGCTGCTTATCCAAACTCTTTAATCTCTCCCTTGATATCTAGGCACTTTCAATCTAACCATCAATATAGATGATTAATCTATCGCTATTGCATTTATACCCGATAAGCGGCACATTGCTAGTCTAATTTAAGAGTTGAACGGGGCTTCCCCCAAGATAATCAACCTCTACAGACAATAAACAAAGGATTGAAAATGCGCTCGTTTAAGGCCTTAGCATTTGCTATTTCGATGGCAATCCCCCTCACGACTCTAACACTAACCGCCAGTGCACCGCTATCGGTTAGTGCTGCCGAGACATCTATCTATAGCCATATGGCTACCGCTCACCCAGTTTGGGCTAAACACGGTATGGTTGCTAGCCAAGAAACATTAGCAACCCAGGCGGGTGTAGCAATACTTGAGCAAGGCGGTAATGCGGTAGATGCCGCCGTCGCGGTAGGTTTTAGTCTAGCGGTCACCTTACCAAGAGCGGGGAATATTGGTGGCGGCGGTTTTATGTTGGTACATCTAGCAGAGCAAAATAAGACTATCGCAATTGATTACCGAGAAATGGCTCCAGCTAAGGCGCACAAAGATATTTTTCTAGATGAGAAAGGTAACGCAGTAAAAAAGCTTAGCCGCGAACATGGTCTGGCTGTAGGGGTACCTGGGACAGTGATGGGGATGGAACTCGCACTAAAGCAGTACGGCACGATGACCATGGCTCAGGTCACTAAAACTGCAATCGATTTGGCTAAAAATGGCATAGTCGTTACCCCTGATTTAGCTTCTTCACTATCAGGGTTAAAGAGACGTATTGCCCAATGGCCAAGCTCTAGAGAGATTTTCTACAAAAAAGATAACACTGACTACCAAAGCGGTGAAATCTTAAAACAACCAGAATTGGCGAATTCATTGTCGTTAATCGCAAAACAGGGCAGCAAAGGATTTTATCAAGGTGAAACGGCCGAAAAGATCGTCGCAGCAGTTAAAGCCGCCGGTGGCATAATGACCCTTGATGATTTAAAACAATACCAAGCTATTGAAAGAAAGCCTGTATCGGGTAATTATCGCGGCTATCAAGTTGTTTCTATGCCGCCACCCTCATCAGGTGGTATCCATATTATCGAGATGCTCAATATGTTAGAGCAATATCCGATAGGAAAACTTGGCCACAACAGCGCCGCCACTTTGCACCTAATGACTGAATCAATGAAGCGGGCCTATGCCGATCGCAGTGAGTATTTGGGCGATCCTGACTTTGTTAATGTGCCGGTTGATGCTTTGACCAATAAAGAGTACGCCAAAACACTCTCAAAAAAAATTGTCATGAATAGGGCTACGCCTAGCAGCGAAATTAAACCCGGTAAACTCGCGCCCTATGAAAGTAACCAAACTACCCATTATTCTGTGGTGGATAAATGGGGCAATGCGGTATCCAATACTTATACCCTTAATTTTAGCTATGGTTCAGGCTTAGTTGCCAAAGGCACTGGCATATTACTTAACAATGAAATGGATGACTTTTCCGCAAAACCTGGAGTGCCCAACGGCTTTGGCTTAATCGGTGGTGAGGCTAATGCTGTTGAGGGTAGAAAACGACCATTGAGTTCCATGAGCCCGACTATCGTAATGAAAGACGGTAAACCGTATATCGTTACTGGTAGTCCTGGTGGTTCTCGCATTATCACCACGACCTTGCAAGTTATTATGAACGTGATTGACCATGACTTTAACATCGCTGAAGCGACCAATGCCGCTCGAGTTCACCATCAATGGTTGCCTGATGTATTGCGAGTGGAACATACGTTGAACCTCGATACTCGTCAGCTGTTGGAGGAGAAAGGTCATAAGGTAAAGGTCAATAACTCTATGGGTTCGACTCAATCAATCATGGTGACTGAACAAGGTATATTTGGCTCATCAGATCCACGTCGAGCAGGTAGTGCGACCATAGGTTACTAAATTAACGACTAGCACCGATTATCAGATAAGCTTTAGCAACAATGCGCTTTCATCATTCATGGAAGCGCATCTTTTGAAGGGAGAAATCCTTACCAAGCTCATTCTGGGTAACGTTTTTTCATTTTGGCAATTGAGTCGCTGATCAATTCAGTCAATACAACTAAATCTACGTCACTTAACCGCTTTATATATAAACATGACTTACCGGTTTTATGTTTACCAAGCTTAGGTAGAATCTCTTGGTAATCACCAAAACCATTCATAAGGTATATAGTGATATCATTTTTTCTTGCTGCAAAACCCGTTATCGGCCAATCTCCTTCACGACCAGAAGCATAGCGGTAGTGATACTGGCCAAAACCTATGATGCTACCCCACATGACAGCAGGTTGTTTGGATACAGTGGAAAACAATTGCAGCAGTGCTTGGCAATCTTCAAGCTTTTGACCTGAGAGTTTCTGTTCTAGAAACAGAGAAGCATCCACACTGTTAGGTTGTGTCTTTAATGGCTTATTCACTAACCTTGTTACAGGTTGCGTCTTTTTCTTTGCAGTATCAACGCCCTCAGCCATCTTTGCCCCTCTCTGTTAATAATACCAATCGGCATGAGTATAACCATAACAATGCCAATCTCTTTAAATAGTGTAGCTGCAAACATTAACAGTGTAATAAAAAGGGCAAAGCGAACGCTCTGCCCTTTATACGGGATTGTGCTACTCATTACAGACTAAAAGTCTTTTTCACCTTTAATGACTTCAGGGTAGCCAGATATCGCTCGAGATGTTTGCATTCCCGCCATGGTTGCCGCTTCAACGCAGCTTGCATTAATCCCCGTTTTAATCCAATCACCAGTCACAAACAGGTTATCAATACCGGTACCATCAGTATCGACTCGGTATTGAGTACTGCCCTTTACTGACATCACATAACGCTCAGAAGGATCAACATTAGCGCGCCAGTATTGGCTATCAAATCTAGCGACTCCAGTCGCATCGTTTTCATCATGAAGCCACTGCCAAGGGAATCCGCCAGTTGTCACCGCTGATTGGCTGCCTGGAGCTGGCACATTATCCCAAAGCTTATAGATTTGGTTATCTAACTGCCCTATGGCACCCGCTTTTGCTATTGATGTTTTATGAGCTTGGAAACCAGTTTCAGACGCTGGCGGGTAATGCTCAACAGGTAGTGCAGAGCAAAAATAGCTCGCATTTTTGGGTTGAACGCCCTGCCAGTCTTCCATCTTAATCAAATGCGTTAGCGACGCCCAAGTATCAAACGGTTCAGTAAACCCAGACAATACAGGCTCTTCGCCATTATCAGGCCTTAAAGGCCAGCCCATGCCCGCTAAATCTTGATCCAGCCACAGTTGATAAGCCTGCGTGGCAACCGTTTTTACTTTCTCAACACTTTTCCTTAAAACTTCACTTTGCTCCATGACCTCTTTAGCCACATGAGGCACTGAGCCAATAGACAAACCAAATATCACCTTGTCAAAATCTTTACCCTTTACTAGCCGCTTTTTAGGCAATGGCTGCCCATAATGGGCCTGATAAACCTCCTGCCAATTACTCCAGAAATGCTCCAAATTTACATCATGTTGCTTAATCAATTGCGCTTGCGTTTCATCGAGTTCTTCGAGTTTAGGTTGGCTTGGCCAACAATCAAGCCCCTTAACATCAACAAGTGGCGAGTACGATTCAACGCCCTGCTTTAGTGCCACTTGCTCTGTGATCTCTATCGCCTGAATACTGTGGTTTACACACTCTAAATTGTCGACTTGATTAAAGAAGTGAAAATTAACTCCACGACGTTTAAGCACTTCATAGTAAGGCGTAAAGACGGTATCGCCCATACCAGCCTGCATCTCCCACATCACCCCGCCTTGGTAGCACAGTGCAATCCGCATCATTGAACGGATAATGGTACCGGCTTCCAAGTTAGGATTATCAAAATTGCCTTTTTCATAGGCAAACACCAGATCGTAAAAACCACGCACTGGCGCAGAATCAACAGTAAAGGTTTGATTCGCACCGTGCTTAGTTAACCACTCACGGTAGTCATAATCGTTAATAACATCAAAGCCATGCTTAAATACATCATCAACGAACATGCCTTTTAAGATGGTTAAACCCAGATCAGCTGCAATATATAATCTACGCAGTTCATCATTAGTCTCTAGCTTGTCGACAAAACGCTCTTCTAAGCGGGATCTAAAGGCATCCACCGCAGATTCAACAAATCCACCTTCATCTTCGGTATCATGGTGGTGAGCATCACAGTCTTTACCAATCATCTGGTTAAAATGACACTCTAATTTATCGACCAGTGACGACAAGCTCTCTTTAGCGTCATCTATCGAGTCTTCTATTTTGTCATTTAGTTCTTCAAACCATTCGCGGCTAAACCAGTGCACCGGTCTGGCTGACTCTTGCGTCTTAGCGGTGTCTTCCTCTTCCAAGGCATCAAGCAAGTCATCCATCTCAGTTAACCAATGACGGATCCAGCTAAAGGCTGCCTTGACGACTTTCCAAAGCGTTAATATTTCAGTGCTATCTCCAGGGATCCCGCTGCGCTCAGGAAACTGAATTGGCCAACTGTCTGATTCACCACCAACATCCTCTTGCAACACAATAAAATTATGTGGTTTAAAGGCATCTAAGAAAGTGGCTAGCGGGGTACCAGCGGGCCTATCGAGTTCTTCATAAGCCTTACGCATCAAATTAAAGGCATTTTGGTAAAAACCAAACCAGATATGCAGTCCATGCTCTTCGATACGTTGACCTTTTTCAGCATTACGTCCACTGGCGCCTTTACCACCAATTCGCCAACCCATCTGATAAACATCAATTTCATAGCGGTTCTGCCAACCGGGCTGCTCAGTTAAGCACGCCGCAGCAGTCATTGCCGCCACACCGCCGCCTAAAATGGCAATTTTCTCTTTCTTTAGGGTTGAGTTATCGACTAATACTTCACCTTGGGGAACTTCAAAGTCAAAGTTAACGTGGTAAGGCAGCAATACATTTTGTTCACCTAGTTCAACGCCTAACGACTCTTTAAATGAAAAAGAGGCATTATCAAACACAGTCGCTAGCAAATCATTTTCTAATAGCGAAATAGAGTGCACTTTATTGACTTTAGCCGGCGCTGCTGTAATTGCTTGGTAAACGGCTTTATCGCCTGCACTGTCAGGTAGTTGCTTTAAAAATACCTGGTCAATAGCAGGTTTAAATAACAAACTAAATAACTGCTGCTCGCCCAATTTATCGAGTTCTGGGATAAAGTCGGTCTGTGCTTTGAATAGATCCCAAGTTTGCCCAATTGCCTCAAGAGCTGATAACTGATATTCTTCAGCGGCTTCGCAGTCAACACTTAATAACGGATGCATTGCCAATTCACTATCTTGTGAGAAATGCTTAAAGCTTTTAGCAGAAAGGCTGAGCTTAGTTAGCGGTTCTCCAACTTCAGGCATCTCGTATTCACACATGTACTTAGGGTAACCGAACAACTCACGTCCATTAATGAGTGCCATGGCGTCATTAACAAAAATATGCAGCGGGTGAAAATAGACATGGCTGATATCATCACTGTCACTGCTATTTTGGCGGCCCACCATGACCCAAGTAACAATGTCTGTTTCTTGGATCCAGCCCTTGTCTCTATCTTCTGGGTATTTAGAGTAGGCTTTATCAACCCGAGTAAAACTGGTTAACACATACGGCGAAAGTACTTTAAAGTACATCGTACTACCTGCCACTTGATTGAGGCACTTATCAATAGAGCACTGTAGGTTGGCCATTTTTCCTTTCATAAAAAAGCCGTACATATCTGCTTTACTTAAAATGAGTGGCGAGTGCATTAACATTGAGCCGGGGGGATAGATGAAGTTGGGGCGTTGAGCGTCCATTGCCTAGATCCTTGCTGGTAAAGAGTAGTGATTTCGCCCGTACTTTGCTGCTCGGGCTTTTTAGAAAACAAACTTCCCAGTAAGCTAATTTATTTATCAAAAAATAACAACGTTGAATGCTTGTCAGTATCTCCTTAACCCATTGAACATAAGTAAAGAACACAAGGTTCTCACTTTTAAGCACTATATTAGCGAGGCAGCAATCATTAATCACAATTGCCGCCTCATCTATATAGTTAAAACAGTTTGGCTACTTAAGGCTAGTGATACTGCATTAGTTTTTCGTCTGCTTGCTTAATGGCTGCAAATGCTTCTTTTTCTAGCTGACGTATTCTTTCAGCTGACACGGCATAAGTTTCAGATAACTCAGAAAGAGTGCTTCTTTTGTTGGCTAGCCAACGAGAATGAACAATATTACGACTACGCTCATTCAGCGTTTCCAGCGTATTCATAAGTTTTGACTTGTTATGTTGTTGCCATTGCGCTTGTTCAATATTCTCCGCAAGATCTGACGATTCATCGACAACAAACGCTTTTTGAGCGCCCTCTTCTCCATCTTCATTAAGTGTTGCATCAAAGTTGTCATCACGTGCAGCCATTCTTGCCTCCATCTCTTCAACGGTGTCGACTGGTATATCTAGCTTTTCAGCAAGTGCGATTGCCTCTTGCTTACTAAACCAACCCTGATGGGTTTTGTGACTTCGAAGATTAAAAAATAGCTTGCGCTGATCTTTAGTAGTAGCAACTTTGACTAGTCGCCAGTTC
Source organism: Shewanella sp. 10N.286.54.B9 (assembly GCF_041468565.1). Lineage (NCBI taxonomy): Bacteria > Pseudomonadati > Pseudomonadota > Gammaproteobacteria > Alteromonadales > Shewanellaceae > Shewanella > Shewanella sp. 10N.286.54.B9. The sequence goes on along the minus strand of NZ_JBFRIY010000038.1, from coordinate 202,455 downwards.
TTCAATACATACTCACAGATCTCGGCTTTTATCCAATGTACAGAAAACGTCGATAAACGGACTCCTGCGCGGTAGTCGAATTTCTTTACCGCTTTTAGTAACCCTATATTTCCCTCTTGGATTAGATCCTCAAAAGGTAATCCATAGCCTTTAAATCCTTTTGCTATATGAAGCACAAAGCCGAGCAGTGAAGTACTCAACTTATCCAAGTAATACTTGCCTCCAGTTTCACTATAGCGTTTTGCGAGTTCACGCTCTGCTTCAGCGTCTAAACGCGGAATACTTCGAGCAAATTGAATGTAACTATCTACGCTTGATGAATTAGATGCTGACATATGTAAACCTTCCATATAGATTTGTAGCCATATTGTGCCCTGCTCAACAGATTTAGCTGACGCAAGAAACACCAATAAAGAATAAAAGTAATTGGCAAGCCAATCTCGTTGAGCTTTGCCGTGTCGAATATGGTGAGGAAGTTTAAAGAACTTGGGAAACGATACATAAAAAATACATAACCAATAGCTAAAACCACAACAGAACCACATCAAGCAATTGATATAAAAAGAAAAAACAATATATAGTTCAATAAAAAATGGCAAGGTAGGA